>NZ_AAYN02000001.1 GCF_000169535.1 Ureaplasma urealyticum serovar 8 str. ATCC 27618 | reverse complement strand
AAAAATATAAATTTTATTTTCCTGGTTTTGTAGTTTCACCACTTCCTGGTTTTGTAGTTTCACCACTTCCTGGTTTTGTAGTTTCACCACTTCCTGGTTTTGTAGTTTCACCACTTCCTGGTTTTGTAGTTTCACCACTTCCTGGTTTTGTAGTTTCACCACTTCCTGGTTTTGTAGTTTCACCACTTCCTGGTTTTGTAGTTTCACCACTTCCTGGTTTTGTAGTTTCACCACTTCCTGGTTTTGTAGTTTCACCACTTCCTGGTTTTGTAGTTTCACCACTTCCTGGTTTTGTAGTTTCACCACTTCCTGGTTTTGTAGTTTCACCACTTCCTGGTTTTGTAGTTTCACCACTTCCTGGTTTTGTAGTTTCACCACTTCCTGGTTTTGTAGTTTCACCACTTCCTGGTTTTGTAGTTTCACCACTTCCTGGTTTTGTAGTTTCACCACTTCCTGGTTTTGTAGTTTCACCACTTCCTGGTTTTGTAGTTTCACCACTTCCTGGTTTTGTAGTTTCACCACTTCCTGGTTTTGTAGTTTCACCACTTCCTGGTTTTGTAGTTTCACCACTTCCTGGTTTTGTAGTTTCACCACTTCCTGGTTTTGTAGTTTCACCACTTCCTGGTTTTGTAGTTTCACCACTTCCTGGTTTTGTAGTTTCACCACTTCCTGGTTTTGTAGTTTCACCACTTCCTGGTTTTGTAGTTTCACCACTTCCTGGTTTTGTTTCAAAACCTATATTTTCTGTTTGATAATTAAAATAATAAAACTTAGTGTAAAAATAGGAACAAAAAATTATAAAATTCAAAATAAACATTAATTTTTATTAACAACTTTATTTTTAATTAAAAATTTCTTCAAAAAACACATTAAAAAAAAAAAAAAAACTAATAAAAATTATAAAATTAAATTGCAAGTGTTAAGCGAAAGACATTTGCAATCTTCATATGTTTTCGTTAAAATTAAAATTCCTATTAAAAACAACATGAGATTAAACAAAATCTTAATGTTGTTATTATCTATACATTCTAAAGAAAAATATATTTGCAAAACTATAAATAGACACAAAAAACAATAGAATAATAAAACTAAATTTCATATTTAGTTTATTAGGAGATCGTTATAAATGAAATTATTAAAAAATAAGAAATTTTGAGCAATTACACTAGGGGTAACTTTAGTGGGAGCAGGGGTAGTTGCTGTGGCAGCTTCATGTTCTAGCTCAAATGTTAAATCTAAATTAAGTAGTCAACTTGTTAAATCAAAAGACGAAAAGAGCTTTTACGCTGTTTACGACATTGAAAATTTCGATGATTTAACTGAAAATGATAAAAAAGCATTAAACGAAGCTGAATTCAATGTTGCAATTACATCAGCTGAAAATAAAACAGAAAACGCAACAACAAAAGGTCACTTACTTAACAAAAAAATCTATGTTAAATTACCACGTGAACCAAAAGCTAAAGAACAATTAACTATTATTAATAAAGGTGGCTTACTAAAAACTGCATCTTTAGTATTACCTGATAATTTTAATTATCAAACAGAAAAAGTGGAGTTTGAAAACACACCTACACCATCACCTACTCCAACACCTAAAAAAGACGAAGCAGTTGTAAGTAGTGTTGAATTTAAAAAAGTTGAAAATAAAAAAGATGAGGCAACAGTTTCATTAGTTTTTAGTAAATTAGAATTAGCAGATGCTAGCAAAAAAATATTTGTTTTAGAAGTTACTAAAAAAGGTGAAACAGCACCAATTCAAGCAAGCGATTTAAAATATGATGAAGCATCTAAAACTTTAAGTGGAAAGTTATCTAACTTAAAAGAAGGTACTTATAATTTATCTAAATTAACTTTAAATGGTAATGAAGTTAGTTTAAGCGAAGAAATTAAAAAAGTTGAACTAAAAGTTGGACCAATTAATGAACAAAGTGCCCAACCATCAAATCTGCAAAAAGATAAAGAAGAAAAAGTTAAGGCTGTTAAAGCTAAATTAGATGCTGCAGAAAAAGAATTGACAACAGCTAAATCTGATGTTGAAACTAAACAAAAAGCTGTTGATGCTGCTAAAACTAAACTAGATCAAGCAACTAAAGAATCAACTGATGCAAATCAATCATTAGAAACAGCTAAAGAAAATCAAAAAACAAAACAACAAGCTGTAGATTCAGCTAAAGAAGAATTAAAAGTAGCTGAAGGTTCTACAGAAAATAAAGAAGAAAAAGTTAAGGCTGTTAAAGCTAAATTAGATGCTGCAGAAAAAGAATTGACAACAGCTAAATCTGATGTTGAAACTAAACAAAAAGCTGTTGATGCTGCTAAAACTAAACTAGATCAAGCAACTAAAGAATCAACTGATGCAAATCAATCATTAGAAACAGCTAAAGAAAATCAAAAAACAAAACAACAAGCTGTAGATTCAGCTAAAGAAGAATTAAAAGTAGCTGAAGGTTCTACAGAAAATAAAGAAGAAAAAGTTAAGGCTGTTAAAGCTAAATTAGATGCTGCAGAAAAAGAATTAACAACAGCTAAATCTGATGTTGAAACTAAACAAAAAGCTGTTGATGCTGCTAAAACTAAACTAGATCAAGCAACTAAAGAATCAACTGATGCAAATCAATCATTAGAAACAGCTAAAGAAAATCAAAAAACAAAACAACAAGCTGTAGATTCAGCTAAAGAAGAATTAAAAGTAGCTGAAGGTTCTACAGAAAATAAAGAAGAAAAAGTTAAGGCTGTTAAAGCTAAATTAGATGCTGCAGAAAAAGAATTAACAACAGCTAAATCTGATGTTGAAACTAAACAAAAAGCTGTTGATGCTGCTAAAACTAAACTAGATCAAGCAACTAAAGAATCAACTGATGCAAATCAATCATTAGAAACAGCTAAAGAAAATCAAAAAACAAAACAACAAGCTGTAGATTCAGCTAAAGAAGAATTAAAAGTAGCTGAAGGTTCTACAGAAAATAAAGAAGAAAAAGTTAAGGCTGTTAAAGCTAAATTAGATGCTGCAGAAAAAGAATTAACAACAGCTAAATCTGATGTTGAAACTAAACAAAAAGCTGTTGATGCTGCTAAAACTAAACTAGATCAAGCAACTAAAGAATCAACTGATGCAAATCAATCATTAGAAACAGCTAAAGAAAATCAAAAAACAAAACAACAAGCTGTAGATTCAGCTAAAGAAGAATTAAAAGTAGCTGAAGGTTCTACAGAAAATAAAGAAGAAAAAGTTAAGGCTGTTAAAGCTAAATTAGATGCTGCAGAAAAAGAATTAACAACAGCTAAATCTGATGTTGAAACTAAACAAAAAGCTGTTGATGCTGCTAAAACTAAACTAGATCAAGCAACTAAAGAATCAACTGATGCAAATCAATCATTAGAAACAGCTAAAGAAAATCAAAAAACAAAACAACAAGCAGTAGATTCAGCTAAAGAAGAATTAAAAGTTCTTCAAGCATAAAAAAATAATTAATAAATACCATTCAAGAATCTTAAAAATAAGATGCCTTTGTTTGGTATTTTTTTTATTACCTAAAACTAATAATTTTAGAATTTTAATTATCAAACAGAAAATATAGGTTTTGAAACAAAACCAGGAAGTGGTGAAACTACAAAACCAGGAAGTGGTGAAACTACAAAACCAGGAAGTGGTGAAACTACAAAACCAGGAAGTGGTGAAACTACAAAACCAGGAAGTGGTGAAACTACAAAACCAGGAAGTGGTGAAACTACAAAACCAGGAAGTGGTGAAACTACAAAACCAGGAAGTGGTGAAACTACAAAACCAGGAAGTGGTGAAACTACAAAACCAGGAAGTGGTGAAACTACAAAACCAGGAAGTGGTGAAACTACAAAACCAGGAAGTGGTGAAACTACAAAACCAGGAAGTGGTGAAACTACAAAACCAGGAAGTGGTGAAACTACAAAACCAGGAAGTGGTGAAACTACAAAACCAGGAAGTGGTGAAACTACAAAACCAGGAAGTGGTGAAACTACAAAACCAGGAAGTGGTGAAACTACAAAACCAGGAAGTGGTGAAACTACAAAACCAGGAAGTGGTGAAACTACAAAACCAGGAAGTGGTGAAACTACAAAACCAGGAAGTGGTGAAACTACAAAACCAGGAAGTGGTGAAACTACAAAACCAGGAAGTGGTGAAACTACAAAACCAGGAAGTGGTGAAACTACAAAACCAGGAAGTGGTGAAACTACAAAACCAGGAAGTGGTGAAACTACAAAACCAGGAAGTGGTGAAACTACAAAACCAGGAAGTGGTGAAACTACAAAACCAGGAAAATAAAATTTATATTTTTTTTAAAAAAGTGCCTTTTTAATTATTTATATATAAAGAGATTAATAGCCTATGAATTGGGCTATTTTTTTATCCCAACAAAACATATAAGATTACAAAAATCAAAATAAAAAACGACTCTTATAATTGTTTATTTAATAAAATTTAGATCAAAAAAATAATGGAAAATTAATATGAAATATAAAAAATAAATACTTTATTTCAAATGTTTTTTCTATTGTTTAAAATTGATAATTTTTAGAATTTGAATTATCAAAGAGAAAAAGTGGACTTTGAAAATGCGCCTGCACCAACTCCAACTCCACAACCAACACCCACACCTAAAAAAGATGAAGCGGTTGTAAGTAGTGTTAAATTTAGTGAAGTTAATGCACAAGCAAAAACAGCAAAAGTTAAATTAACATTTACCTTAGCAGTTCAACTAAAAGATGAAAATCAAAAATCATTAAAATTAACTTTAACTAAAGATAGTGAAACAAAAGAAGTTGACTTAGTATTAAGTGAAGATAAATTAAGTGCAACAGCTGATTTAAATGAGTTAAATGAAGGAACTTATAAAGTAACTAAATTAACTTTAAATGGTAATGAAGTTAGTTTAAATGACGAAATTAAAAATAAAGAATTAAAAGTAGAAGCTTCTAAAAAACCTGAAACAGGTAGCACAGAAGGTGGATCAACTGAAAAATAATTATCTAGTTACAAATTTTCTAAAAAATAAATTAAATAGCTCAAAATTGGGCTATTTTTTATTACCTTAAAACTGATAATTTTTAGAATTTTAATTATCAAACAGACAAAGTAGACTTTGGAAACACACCTACACCATCACCTACTCCGACTCCAACGCCCAAAAAAGATGAAGCAATTGTAAGTAATGTTACATTTACAAAAGATAAAAACAAAAAAGATGAAGGAACAGTTTCATTAGTTTTTAGTAAATTAGAATTAGCGGATTCTAACAAAAAAGTATTTAACTTAGAAGTTACTAAAAAAGGCGAAACAACTCCAATTCAAGTTAGTGATTTAAGCTATGATGAAACTACTAAAACTTTAAGTGGGAAGTTATCTAACTTAAAAGAAGGTACTTATAATTTATCTAAATTAACATTAAATGGTAATGAAATCAATTTAAATGATACAGTTAAGAATAGTAAATTATTAATTGAAGACAAAAATAATAATGGAAATGGTGGAAACGAACAAGGAGATCATCCATCAAATACTCCTGCTCTAACAGAAGAACAATTAGAAGCAAAAGTTGCTGATTTAGATAAAAAAGTAAAAGAAGCAACAACTGCATTAACAGAAGCTGAAAACGCTGTTAAAACTGAAAAAGCAGGTAAAAACGATGTTGCAAAAGTTAAAGAATTAGAAAAAGTTGTTCAAGAAAAACAAACACAAAAACAAAACCTTGAACAAGAATTAGCTAAAGCAAAAGAAGAACTTAAAAAGTTAAAATAATAAAATTAATAATAGCTCAAAATTGGGCTTTTTTTATTACCTTAAAACTGATAATTTTTAGAATTTTAATTATCAAACAGAAAAAGTAGACTTTGAAAATGCGCCTACACCAACTCCAGAACCTACTCCAACACCTACACCAAAAGAAGATAAAGCAATTGTAAGTAATGTTGAGTTTAGCGAAGTTAATGCACAAACAAAAACAGCAAAAGTTAAATTAACATTTGCCTCAGCAGTTCAACTAAAAGACGAAAGCCAAAAATCATTGAAATTAACTTTAACTAAAGATAGTGAAACAAAAGAAGTTGACTTAGTATTAAGTCAAGATAAATTAAGTGCAACAGCTGATTTAAATGTGTTAAATGAAGGAACTTATAAAGTAACTAAATTAACTTTAAATGGTAATGAAGTTAGTTTAAATGACGAAATTAAAAATAAAGAATTAAAAGTAGAAGCTTCTAAAAAACCTGAAACAGGTAGCACAGAAGGTGGATCAACTGAAGGTAAAAAACCTGAAACAGGTAGCACAGAAGGTGGATCAACTGAAAAATAATTATCTAGTTACAAATTTTCTAAAAAATAAATTAAATAGCTCAAAATTGGGCTATTTTTTATTACCTTAAAAACTGATAATTTTTAGAATTTTAATTATCAAACAGAAAAAGTAGACTTTGAAAATGCGCCTACACCAACTCCAGAACCTACTCCAACACCTACACCAAAAGAAGATAAAGCAATTGTAAGTAATGTTGAGTTTAGCGAAGTTAATGCACAAACAAAAACAGCAAAAGTTAAATTAACATTTGCCTCAGCAGTTCAACTAAAAGACGAAAGCCAAAAATCATTGAAATTAACTTTAACTAAAGATAGTGAAACAAAAGAAGTTGACTTAGTATTAAGTGAAGATAAATTAAGTGCAACAGCTGATTTAAGTGAGTTAAGTGAAGGAACTTACAAAGTTTCTAAATTAACATTAAATAATGTTGAAGTTAGTCTAAGTGACGAACTTAAAAAAGTTGAAATGACTCCAACACCTAAAAAAAATGAAGCTATAGCAAGTGGAGTAAAAATTGGCGAAGTTAAAAATGGCGTTGCATATATTGAAGTTACATTTAGCAAATTTGAACTAGCAGATCAAAATAAAAAAGACTTTGTTTTAGAAGTTAATAAGAATCAAAATGGCACTTCAGCATCTATTAAAGCAACTGATTTAACTTACAATGAACAAACTAAAACACTTAGTGGCAAATTAAACGGACTAGAATCAAATACAAATTATGAGATTTCAAAACTTACTTTAAATGGTAATGAAATTAAATTCGATCAAGAAGAATTATTAAAATCATATGTTGATCAAGCTAAATTAATTATGTCGTTTAACAAAAATGATAAAAAAGTTAATATAAAATTAGAAAACTTTAATATTTTAGATTCTTTTCAAAATAATCAACCGTTATTAACGTTTGATATAGAAATAACAAAAAAAGATGGCATAACACAAGTTGTTCACAAATCATTAACAAAAAATCAATTACTAAATAAAGATGGTTTAGAAATTGATTTAAAAGATAAAATGAATGGAACAAATGTTAATTATGAAGTTAAATTAACAAATGCTAAATTACTAAATATTTCTATAAAGGAAAAAGCTATAGAAACAAAATAATTAGAGTAATAATAGCCTAAGACTAGGCTATTTTTTATTGTTTAAAACTAATAATTTTAGAATTTTAATTATCAAACAGAAAAAGTAAACTTTGGAAATGCACCTACTCCAACACTTGCACCAAAAGAAGATAAAGCAGTTGTAAGTAGTGTTGAATTAGTATACAAAGAAACTGCTTCACTTTATTCAATTCGCGCAAGATGAAATGGTTATAAATGAATTTATGTAAACGAATGTGAAAATAAGACGATTAAAGAAATTGAACATGAAATTGGATTATTGAATGATCAAGCAAGAGTTTATGATAAATATAAAGATCGAGAATGAATTAATCATAGTTATCCTATAACTAAAGAAGATATTGATTATTATTTTAAATTTAATTCTAAATTAACAAAAGATAAAAATGGTAAACCATTAAGTGAAGATGAAATTAAAAAATTAAAAGAAGAAGAATTCAAAAGAGTAGTGGAAGATTATAAAATAAAGATCCAAACTGATTATTGAATTATTTTAATGTGTATTTTAAGATTGGTTGATAAGCCTCGTGCTCAAAAAAATTTAACACCATTTGATCAAAAAAACGAAAATAATGAGTATGTTTGATCAGAACAAGAACTAAGAACGTTACAAAGTGAAGCAACTAAAATTGCAGGC